>NZ_CP137762.1 GCF_033449965.1 Bacillus sp. T3 | reverse complement strand
CTTTGAAAACTAAACAAACAAACGTCAACAAACAATAATAATTCAGTGTTATAACTTCGGTTATAATAGAACACATGAGCCAACGTTTTAACATTTCTGAGCTAAATCAACTTTCTTGGAGAGTTTGATCCTGGCTCAGGACGAACGCTGGCGGCGTGCCTAATACATGCAAGTCGAGCGGATTGATGGGAGCTTGCTCCCTGATATCAGCGGCGGACGGGTGAGTAACACGTGGGCAACCTGCCTGTAAGACTGGGATAACTTCGGGAAACCTGGAGCTAATACCGGATAATCCTTTCCCTCTCATGAGGGAAAGCTGAAAGACGGTTTCGGCTGTCACTTACAGATGGGCCCGCGGCGCATTAGCTAGTTGGTGAGGTAACGGCTCACCAAGGCGACGATGCGTAGCCGACCTGAGAGGGTGATCGGCCACACTGGGACTGAGACACGGCCCAGACTCCTACGGGAGGCAGCAGTAGGGAATCTTCCGCAATGGACGAAAGTCTGACGGAGCAACGCCGCGTGAGCGAAGAAGGCCTTCGGGTCGTAAAGCTCTGTTGTTAGGGAAGAACAAGTATCGGAGTAACTGCCGGTACCTTGACGGTACCTAACCAGAAAGCCACGGCTAACTACGTGCCAGCAGCCGCGGTAATACGTAGGTGGCAAGCGTTGTCCGGAATTATTGGGCGTAAAGCGCGCGCAGGCGGTTCCTTAAGTCTGATGTGAAAGCCCCAGGCTCGACCTGGGAGGGTCATTGGAAACTGGGGAACTTGAGTGCAGAAGAGAAGAGCGGAATTCCACGTGTAGCGGTGAAATGCGTAGAGATGTGGAGGAACACCAGTGGCGAAGGCGGCTCTTTGGTCTGTAACTGACGCTGAGGCGCGAAAGCGTGGGGAGCGAACAGGATTAGATACCCTGGTAGTCCACGCCGTAAACGATGAGTGCTAAGTGTTAGAGGGTTTCCGCCCTTTAGTGCTGCAGCAAACGCATTAAGCACTCCGCCTGGGGAGTACGGCCGCAAGGCTGAAACTCAAAGGAATTGACGGGGGCCCGCACAAGCGGTGGAGCATGTGGTTTAATTCGAAGCAACGCGAAGAACCTTACCAGGTCTTGACATCCTCTGACACTCCTAGAGATAGGACGTTCCCCTTCGGGGGACAGAGTGACAGGTGGTGCATGGTTGTCGTCAGCTCGTGTCGTGAGATGTTGGGTTAAGTCCCGCAACGAGCGCAACCCTTGATCTTAGTTGCCAGCATTTAGTTGGGCACTCTAAGGTGACTGCCGGTGACAAACCGGAGGAAGGTGGGGATGACGTCAAATCATCATGCCCCTTATGACCTGGGCTACACACGTGCTACAATGGATGGTACAAAGGGTCGCGAAACCGCGAGGTCGAGCCAATCCCATAAAACCATTCTCAGTTCGGATTGTAGGCTGCAACTCGCCTACATGAAGCTGGAATCGCTAGTAATCGCGGATCAGCATGCCGCGGTGAATACGTTCCCGGGCCTTGTACACACCGCCCGTCACACCACGAGAGTTTGTAACACCCGAAGTCGGTGGGGTAACCGTAAGGAGCCAGCCGCCTAAGGTGGGACAGATGATTGGGGTGAAGTCGTAACAAGGTAGCCGTATCGGAAGGTGCGGCTGGATCACCTCCTTTCTAAGGATATTGTCGTAAAGACAATCGGAATGCAGACCTTCTGGTCTGTACTGTTGACCGCTTTGTTTGTTTAGTTTTGAGGGAGCAATTCCTCTGTATCATTTCGTTCTTTGAAAACTAGATAATCGTAAGAAGAAGAAAACAAGAAACACCACATTAGTTTTTTCTCTCTTAATAATAAGAGAATTAACCTTTAGGTTAAGTTAGAAAGGGCGCACGGTGGATGCCTTGGCACTAGGAGCCGATGAAGGACGGTACTAACACCGATATGCTTCGGGGAGCTGTAAGTAAGCTTTGATCCTGGAGATTTCCGAATGGGGGAACCCACTACTCGTAATGGAGTAGTATCTTTACCTGAATACATAGGGTATTGAAGGCACACCCTGGGAACTGAAACATCTAAGTACCCGGAGGAAGAGAAAGCAAACGCGATTCCCTGAGTAGCGGCGAGCGAAACGGGACATAGCCCAAACCAAGAGGCTTGCCTCTTGGGGTTGTAGGACACTCAACATGGAGTTACAAAGGAACGGGGTAAATGAAGAGATCTGGAAAGGTCCGTCAAAGAAGGTAAAAACCCTGTAGTTGAAACTTCGTTCCCTCCTGAGTGGATCCTGAGTACGGCCTGGACACGTGAAATCCGGTCGGAAGCAGGGAGGACCATCTCCCAAGGCTAAATACTCCCTAGTGACCGATAGTGAACCAGTACCGTGAGGGAAAGGTGAAAAGCACCCTGGAAGGGGAGTGAAAGAGATCCTGAAACCGTGTGCCTACAAGTAGTCAGAGCCCGTTAATGGGTGATGGCGTGCCTTTTGTAGAATGAACCGGCGAGTTACGATTACATGCAAGGTTAAGTTGAGAAGACGGAGCCGCAGCGAAAGCGAGTCTGAATAGGGCGTATTAGTATGTGGTCGTAGACCCGAAACCAGGTGATCTACCCATGTCCAGGGTGAAGGTTGGGTAACACCAACTGGAGGCCCGAACCCACGCACGTTGAAAAGTGCGGGGATGAGGTGTGGGTAGCGGAGAAATTCCAATCGAACTTGGAGATAGCTGGTTCTCTCCGAAATAGCTTTAGGGCTAGCCTCACGTAGTAAGAGTCTTGGAGGTAGAGCACTGTTTGGACTAGGGGCCCTCATCGGGTTACCGAATTCAGACAAACTCCGAATGCCAAAGACTTATCCGTGGGAGTCAGACTGCGAGTGATAAGATCCGTAGTCAAAAGGGAAACAGCCCAGACCACCAGCTAAGGTCCCAAAGTATACGTTAAGTGGAAAAGGATGTGGAGTTGCTTAGACAACCAGGATGTTGGCTTAGAAGCAGCCACCATTTAAAGAGTGCGTAATAGCTCACTGGTCGAGTGACTCTGCGCCGAAAATGTACCTGGGCTAAACGTATCACCGAAGCTGTGGATTGACATCTACGATGTCAGTGGTAGGAGAGCGTTCTAAGGGCGTTGAAGCTAGACCGTAAGGACTGGTGGAGCGCTTAGAAGTGAGAATGCCGGTATGAGTAGCGAAAGATGGGTGAGAATCCCATCCACCGAATGACTAAGGTTTCCTGAGGAAGGCTCGTCCGCTCAGGGTTAGTCGGGACCTAAGCCGAGGCCGAAAGGCGTAGGCGATGGATAACAGGTTGATATTCCTGTACCACCTCATTATCGTTTGAGCAACGGGGGGACGCAGGAGGATAGGGTAAGCGCACTGCTGGATATGTGCGTGTAAGCAGTTAGGCTGGAAATGAGGCAAATCCCATTTCCGTGAAGGCTGAGCTGTGATGCCGAGGGAAATATAGTACCGAAGTTCCTGATTCCACACTGCCAAGAAAAGCCTCTAGCGAGATAAAAGGTGCCCGTACCGCAAACCGACACAGGTAGTCGAGGAGAGAATCCTAAGGTGAGCGAGAGAACTCTCGTTAAGGAACTCGGCAAAATGACCCCGTAACTTCGGGAGAAGGGGTGCTCTTTTGGGTGTTAAAGCCTAGAAGAGCCGCAGTGAATAGGCCCAGGCGACTGTTTAGCAAAAACACAGGTCTCTGCAAAGCCGCAAGGCGAAGTATAGGGGCTGACGCCTGCCCGGTGCTGGAAGGTTAAGGGGAGAGGTTAGCGCAAGCGAAGCTTTGAACCGAAGCCCCAGTAAACGGCGGCCGTAACTATAACGGTCCTAAGGTAGCGAAATTCCTTGTCGGGTAAGTTCCGACCCGCACGAAAGGCGTAACGATCTGGGCACTGTCTCAACGAGAGACTCGGTGAAATTATAGTACCTGTGAAGATGCAGGTTACCCGCGACAGGACGGAAAGACCCCGTGGAGCTTTACTGTAGCCTGATATTGAATTTTGGTACAGCTTGTACAGGATAGGTAGGAGCCGTAGAAACCGGAGCGCCAGCTTCGGTGGAGGCATCGGTGGGATACTACCCTGGCTGTATTGAAATTCTAACCCATACCCCTGATCGGGGTAGGAGACAGTGTCAGGTGGGCAGTTTGACTGGGGCGGTCGCCTCCTAAAAAGTAACGGAGGCGCCCAAAGGTTCCCTCAGAATGGTTGGAAATCATTCGTAGAGTGTAAAGGCACAAGGGAGCTTGACTGCGAGACCTACAAGTCGAGCAGGGACGAAAGTCGGGCTTAGTGATCCGGTGGTTCCGCATGGAAGGGCCATCGCTCAACGGATAAAAGCTACCCCTGGGATAACAGGCTTATCTCCCCCAAGAGTCCACATCGACGGGGAGGTTTGGCACCTCGATGTCGGCTCATCGCATCCTGGGGCTGTAGTCGGTCCCAAGGGTTGGGCTGTTCGCCCATTAAAGCGGTACGCGAGCTGGGTTCAGAACGTCGTGAGACAGTTCGGTCCCTATCCGTCGTGGGCGCAGGAAATTTGAGAGGAGCTGTCCTTAGTACGAGAGGACCGGGATGGACGCACCGCTGGTGTACCAGTTGTCTTGCCAAAGGCATAGCTGGGTAGCTATGTGCGGACGGGATAAGTGCTGAAAGCATCTAAGCATGAAGCCCCCCTCAAGATGAGATTTCCCATAGCGCAAGCTAGTAAGATCCCTGAAAGATGATCAGGTTGATAGGTCAGAGGTGGAAGCGTGGCGACATGTGGAGCTGACTGATACTAATCGATCGAGGACTTAACCAAAAAACGTTTTTCTTCTTCTGCATTATCTAGTTTTGAGGGAATGAAATTCCTCAAGTTCAATTGTCTGGTGGCGATAGCGAGAAGGTCACACCCGTTCCCATACCGAACACGGAAGTTAAGCTTCTCAGCGCCGATGGTAGTTGGGGGCTCTCCCCCTGTGAGAGTAGGACGCTGCCTGGGCTGTTTTAAAAATGGAGGATTAGCTCAGCTGGGAGAGCATCTGCCTTACAAGCAGAGGGTCGGCGGTTCGAGCCCGTCATCCTCCACCATATGCCGGTTTAGCTCAATTGGTAGAGCAACTGACTTGTAATCAGTAGGTTGGGGGTTCAAGTCCTCTAGCCGGCACCATTTTTCGAGCCATTAGCTCAGTTGGTAGAGCATCTGACTTTTAATCAGAGGGTCGAAGGTTCGAGTCCTTCATGGCTCACCATTTATATGAATATATGCGGGTGTGGCGGAATTGGCAGACGCACTAGACTTAGGATCTAGCGCCGCAAGGCGTGGGGGTTCGACTCCCTTCACCCGCACCATATATTCGCGGAAGTAGTTCAGTGGTAGAACACCACCTTGCCAAGGTGGGGGTCGCGGGTTCGAATCCCGTCTTCCGCTCCAATGATATTGCCGGGGTGGCGGAACTGGCAGACGCACAGGACTTAAAATCCTGCGGTAGGTGACTACCGTACCGGTTCGATTCCGGTCCTCGGCACCATTTTTTCATGATAGAAAAATAATAAACATTAATATGCGCCCGTAGCTCAATTGGATAGAGCGTCTGACTACGGATCAGAAGGTTATGGGTTCGACTCCTTTCGGGCGCGCTTATTATTCGGGAAGTAGCTCAGCTTGGTAGAGCACTTGGTTTGGGACCAAGGGGTCGCAGGTTCGAATCCTGTCTTCCCGACCATTAAACTTCTAATAATATTGGGGTCTTAGCTCAGCTGGGAGAGCGCCTGCCTTGCACGCAGGAGGTCAGGGGTTCGATCCCCCTAGACTCCACCA
>NZ_CP137761.1:4560000-4600623 GCF_033449965.1 Bacillus sp. T3 | reverse complement strand
CGCCGGGCTGTTACAAAATTTTATTATTCCGCAGTAGCTCAGTGGTAGAGCAATCGGCTGTTAACCGATCGGTCGTAGGTTCGAGTCCTACCTGCGGAGCCAAATTTCATATCGACATTAAGTCATATGGGCTTGGTATTATGCTTCCATAGCTCAGCAGGTAGAGCACTTCCATGGTAAGGAAGAGGTCACCGGTTCGAGCCCGGTTGGAAGCTCTCTAAAAATTTAACAATGGCCCCTTGGTCAAGCGGTTAAGACACCGCCCTTTCACGGCGGTAACACGGGTTCGAATCCCGTAGGGGTCACCATAGTGGAGGATTAGCTCAGCTGGGAGAGCATCTGCCTTACAAGCAGAGGGTCGGCGGTTCGAGCCCGTCATCCTCCACCATTTATGCCGGTTTAGCTCAATTGGTAGAGCAACTGACTTGTAATCAGTAGGTTGGGGGTTCAAGTCCTCTAGCCGGCACCATTTTTTTCGGAGGGGTAGCGAAGTGGCTAAACGCGGCGGACTGTAAATCCGCTCCCTTGTGGTTCGGCGGTTCGAACCCGTCCCCCTCCACCACTTTAATAATTTTTCAACCAAATGGACAAGATAATTAGTGTCCTTTTTCTTTTGATTATTAATTTGATAGGCATTTATTGTACATATTATTAATGGGCTATAGCCAAGCGGTAAGGCAACGGACTTTGACTCCGTCATTCGTAGGTTCGATCCCTGCTAGCCCAGCCATTTTAGTTCGAGCCATTAGCTCAGTTGGTAGAGCATCTGACTTTTAATCAGAGGGTCGAAGGTTCGAGTCCTTCATGGCTCATAAAAGTTACTCTTTTATGAAGAAGTTCAGTGGTAGAATACCACCTTTTCAAGGGTCGCGGGTTCCAATCCCGTCTTCAACTTATATATGGGGTCTTAGCTCAGCTGGGAGAGCGCCTGCCTTGCACGCAGGAGGTCAGGGGTTCGATCCCCCTAGACTCCACCATATCACTACATACTAAATCTAAACCTTAATCCAATCGGATTAAGGTTTTTTTATGCATTTTTATGAATAGCCTACTAAGTAAAATGTTGATTTTTATAGGAAAAACTTGTGTTTGACAAAGTTTTTTGTCTTAAACGAACTTTGATAATTTAGTATATATATTCATGTTGATGTCGAGTTGAGTCAGACAAATGTGAGAGGTTACAATAGAAAGGTACACTAAATTCTGAACAGTTAAAATATAAAGAATGCTGGGGGAAGAGTGATGAAAAAGATATCGATTATAGGAATGCCGATGGACCTGGGGCAATTACGGAGAGGCGTGGATATGGGTCCAAGTGCAATGAGATATGCAGGTATGATAGAGAGATTAAAAAAATTAAAATATCAAGTAGATGATTTGGGGGATATTCCTATCGGGAGGCCAGAAATGGTCATATGCAAGGACACCCATTTGCGGAATTTAGAGCTTGTAGCGGAGAAAAGCGAGCTGCTTGCAAAAAAGGTAGATGAAGTCGTAGAATCTGGTGCATTTCCGCTTGTCCTCGGAGGTGACCATAGTATTGCGATAGGTACTCTTGCTGGGGTAGCTAAACACTACCATAATCTAGGTGTCATTTGGTATGATGCCCATGGCGATTTAAATACAGCTGAGACCTCACCCTCTGGGAATATACATGGTATGCCGCTGGCAGTAAGTTTAGGCTGGGGTCATTCCTTGCTCACTGAGATTGAAGGCTACACTCCAAAAATAAAGCCGGAAAATGTGGTCATTGTTGGTGCACGTGCATTGGATGATGGTGAAAAAGCATTGATTCGTGAAAAGGGAATGAAAGTATTTACGATGCATGAGATTGATCGATTAGGAATGACGAAGGTAATGGAGGAAACCATCTCCTATCTTAAAGACCGAACAGATGGGGTTCATCTTTCTTTAGATTTAGACGGACTGGATCCAAATGATGCTCCTGGAGTGGGAACACCAGTGATTGGTGGCATTAGTTACCGTGAAAGTAATCTTGCTATGGAAATGCTTGCTGAAGCAGATTTCATTACTTCGGCTGAATTTGTTGAGGTGAACCCGATTTTAGATGAAAGAAATAAAACAGCTACTGTTGCTGTTGCGTTAATGGGATCTCTATTTGGAGAGAAATTATTATAATAACGGACAAATTATCGCCTTAAACAATATTCTTGTACTAAAGCTGCCAAATAAAAGGGCAGCTTTTTGAATGTTAGTGGGAATAATTGTATTTATTAAATCTTCTTCTAAACTTATGTGAAGGAATTTGCTAAGATAGAAGAAGTAAAAATGAGAAAAAGTGAAACCTTTCCCGGTATACATTCGTAATATCGTATAGCCGCATGGAGCGGAGGTAAATGAATGGAAGAAATAGTAAAGAAAAGGATAAAACAAGTATTAAAAGGCGACCAAAATGCGTTTGAAGAGATTGTTGAGATATACAAAGACAAGGTGTTCCAATTGTGCTATCGGATGCTGGGAAATAGGCATGAGGCTGAGGATGCAGCTCAGGAGGCGTTCATACGATCCTATTTAAATCTGCATAGCTTCAATCTTAAAATGAAGTTTTCGACCTGGCTATACAGAATTGCCACGAACCTTTGCATTGATCGCTTAAGAAAAAAGAAGCCAGATTATTATTTGGATGCCGAAATTGCAGGAACTGAAGGTTTAAATTTGTATTCACAGCTACCTGGCAGACACCATTATGCCAGAAAAAGAACTGGAATCAATGGAAGTGAAGGAACAAATTGAACACGAAATTTCTAAATTACCCGAAAAATATCGGGCTGTTATCATATTGAAATACATCGAGGAGCTCTCCTTGAATGAGATAAGTGAGATATTAGAAATGCCGCTTGGGACGGTAAAAACGAGAATTCACCGTGGGCGCGAGGCTTTGCGGAACCAGTTACGTTATGTTTATTGAGAGGGTGATAATGTTGAAATGTTCAGAGGAATTTATCCAATTTATGCATGAGTATTTAGATGAAGAAATCTCACCCAGAAATGAGGGCGTTTTACGTGAACATCTAACTTCTTGTAGGAATTGCGATGCTTATTTTCAGCAATTAAAACATACTGTAGCACTTATCCAAAATACTTCTCAAATGAAAGCACCAGAAAATTTTACAGCTAACGTGATGGCTCAGTTGCCCAAACTTGAAACAAAGAAGGGCTTTAAAAGATGGGTAAAATATCATCCGTTTCTAACCGCAGCATCTTTGTTTGTTGTGTTAATGACAGGAAGTTTATTTTCCACCTGGCAAAATGATCAGGAATTTTCTGTTACAAATCAATCTAATTTAGTCGTTCAAAATAACAATGTGATTGTACCAAAGGGAGAAGTAGTAAAGGGCGATGTGATTGTAAGGAATGGTGAATTAAGAATTGAAGGCGAAGTGCAGGGGGATGTCACCGTCATCAATGGTGATCATTATGTTGCCTCAGCAGGACACGTTACTGGTGAGATTGAAGAGGTAAACAAGGTATTTGATTGGCTCTGGTACGAAATGAAAGATACTGCGAAAAAAATCACAACTGTTTTTAGTAGTGACGAACAGTAAAAGCAGTTACTCATAATGAGTAGCTGCTTTTCTTAGGAAGTACAATAATTAATAAAAGGAAGTGTAAATGTACAGTCGTTTCTTTACCGTGGCTTTAGCTATAGAGAGACTCATGGTATAATATAAAAGTTACATAAGTTTTCTTTTTTAAAGGGGCATAAGGGAGATTGTACAAAAAAGTTATGCTATACGAGGTTGTTTTTTTCTTTTCACTAAACCGTTGGGGGAAATACCATGTCGATTGCAAATTTTAATTTATGGGGTTCTCTAGCTGATATCGTAGACATTCTCCTTGTTTGGTACGTCATATACAAGATCATCAATTTGATTAAAGGGACGAAAGCAGTTCAATTGTTAAAAGGGATTTTTGTGATATTGCTAGTAAAAATTATAAGTGATTATCTTGGCTTCAACACGTTGAGCTGGATCATGGGTAATGTAATCACTTGGGGATTTTTAGCTATCATTATCATCTTTCAGCCTGAGCTTCGACGTGCACTTGAACAATTGGGAAGAGGAAAGTTCTTTTCAAGAAGTGGGACTCAAGAGGAAGATGAATCAGAAAAATTTATTGAGGCAATTGTAAAGGCAACGGATTATATGGCGAAACGCCGGATTGGAGCACTTATCTCTATCGAAAGAGAAACGGGGATGAGTGATTACATTGAAACCGGAATTGCCTTAGATTCAAAGATATCATCAGAGTTACTTATTAATATTTTTATACCTAATACTCCGTTGCATGATGGGGCTGTCATTATCCAAAAGAATCTAGTTGCAGCTGCAGCCTGTTATTTACCGCTATCTGAAAGTCCGTTTATTTCGAAAGAGTTGGGGACTAGACATCGTGCAGCACTAGGTATAAGTGAAGTAACAGACAGTATTACAGTCATAGTATCTGAAGAAACAGGAAATATATCGTTAACAAAAAATGGAGAACTACATCGCGGATTAACACTAGATGCATTTAAGAGTTTGTTGGAGAATGAATTGGTCACAAGAAATAAAGTAAAGCCAACTTCCTCCGCTCGTTGGAATTGGAGGGGAAAAAGAAATGGATAAATTTATGGATAATCCATGGTTTTTAAAGGGTGTGGCGCTCATTCTAGCCATTCTCCTCTTTTCAACTGTTTCAAATAGTGATGGAAACCAGTCAAAGGAGGAATATGTTCCTGCCAATCAACAAGTGGAAACAATCAAGAACATACCAGTGAATTCCTATTTTGATACAGAAAACTTTGTAGTGTCTGGAGTACCTGAATCAGTTGATGTAACGATTGAGGGGCCAAAAAGTATCGTCCAATCAACTGTTTCATTAAAAAACTTTGAAGTGTATATGGATTTGACTGATGCTAAAATCGGTACTCAAACCGTAAAAATTGAGGTTAAAGACATATCGGATAAATTAAAAGTGACGATTAAACCATCGACTGCCAAAGTGACAGTCCAAGAGAAAATAACGAAAGAATTCAAAGTTGATGCAGAATTTAATCAGAACCTGCTTGAAGATGGTTATATCAGTGGCGACCCTGTTGTGGAACCAAAAAAGGTCAAAATTACTGGAGCAAAAAGTGAGATTGAGAAAATAAGCTTTGTAAAAGCTACAGTGGATGTGGAAGGTCCAATCGAGGAAACATTTACGAAAAATGCCAAGGTGGTGGCATTTGATCAGCAAATGAATAAATTGGATGTAACAATTGCTCCTGAAACTGTGAAAGTGACCATTCCGATTAAAAACACAAGTAAAACTGTTCCAATTAATGTAGTACAAAAAGGAACTGCACAAGCTGGAATTGTAATAGATAGTATTAGTTTGGATACGAAAGAGGCAAAAATTAACGGAAAAGAAGATGTTGTGAAAGCTACAGAAAGTGTACGAGTTGAGGTGGATATCTCCAATATTACGGAAGAAACTGAATTAACGCTTCCTGTCATCATTCCGGATGGGATTACGAGTGTCACGCCGGAATGTGGTAAAGGCAACGGTTAAGGTTAGTAAGCAGGAACAGAAAACCATATCGAATGTCTCGATAAAAACAGAAGGATTAGCTGACCTATATGATCTCGTTTTTAAGAATCCATCTAATGGAAAGATTTCTATATCTGTCCAAGGTACAGCTGAAGAAATAAGTCCATTAACCGCAGCTGATTTTAATCTTTCTGTGAACCTGACCGATTTAAATGAAGGGGACCATGAGGTGCAAATTATTTCCAGTGGGCCCAGTAATGTCAAGATGAAGTTGGAGCAGGATCGAGTATTAGTTTCGATCACAAAAAAAGACGAAGTATAACAAAAGGAATTAGATGAAGGAGCGATTTTTATAATGGGAAAATATTTCGGTACCGATGGTGTTCGCGGAGTTGCAAACAGCGAATTGACACCGGAATTAGCGTTTAAATTAGGGCGATTTGGAGGATATGTCTTAACAAAGGATAAAGACCGTCCAAAGGTATTAATAGGTAGAGATACACGTATTTCTGGTCATATGTTAGAAGGTGCACTTGTAGCGGGGTTACTATCGATTGGTGCGGAAGTTATGCGATTAGGTGTCATCTCCACCCCTGGGGTATCCTATTTAACAAAGGCATTAGGAGCACAAGCAGGGGTCATGATCTCAGCCTCTCATAACCCTGTGGCTGATAATGGAATTAAATTTTTTGGACCTGATGGTTTTAAGCTCTCAGATGACCAAGAAGCTGAAATCGAACAACTATTAGATTTGGAAGAAGACCAATTACCTAGACCTGGTAGGTGCAAATCTTGGACAAGTTAATGACTACTTTGAAGGTGGTCAAAAATATCTTCAATACTTGAAGCAAACGGTGGATGAAGATTTTTCAGGTATACATGTTGCTCTAGATTGTGCACATGGTGCTACATCATCATTGGCTACCTATTTATTTGCTGATTTAGATGCAAATATCTCGACGATGGGAGCATCACCAAATGGATTAAATATCAATGACGGTGTAGGTTCAACCCATCCAGAAGCGTTAGCACAATTTTTGAAGGAAAAGGGTGCTGATATTGGCCTTGCTTTTGATGGAGATGGGGATCGTTTAATTGCGATTGATGAAAACGGCCAAATCGTTGACGGCGATCAAATTATGTATATTTGTGGAAAATACCTAAAAGAGCAAGGGCGCCTAAAGCATGGAACGGTCGTTTCTACTGTGATGAGTAATTTAGGTTATTATAAAGCTTTAGAAGCTCAAGGCATTCAAAGTGTTCAAACAGCTGTAGGAGATCGTTATGTAGTAGAGGAAATGAAGAAAAGCGGATATAACCTCGGTGGAGAACAGTCAGGTCACATTATTTTTCTTGATTACAATACTACTGGTGATGGACTACTTACAGGCTTGCAGCTTGTAAACATCATGAAGGTAACGGAAAAGCCGCTTTCAGAACTTGCGGCGGAAATGAAAAAATTCCCACAAGTATTAGTCAATATTAGAGTATCAGATAAATATCATGTAACGGAAAATGAAAAGGTTAAGCAGGTCATTGAAGCTGTTGAGGCTGAAATGAATGGAAACGGGCGAGTGCTTGTTCGACCTTCTGGAACAGAGCCATTAGTTCGGGTAATGGTGGAAGCTCCAACGGCAGAGAGCTGCCAGGCTTATGTTAACAGCATAGCAGAAGTAGTACAGGCAGAAATGGGCTTAAAAGAGGAATAGGATTTGATATGCATAAGAGCACCTTTCGTGTCTCTTATGCATATTTTTTATTATAGACTAATAATTAAAAGCTCTAGATGTTGGATATACTTGCCGATATTTGTGCTTGTTCAACAATTGACTAATAGGGGAAACTGTTATATGATTAACCTGATTTTTTGCTTTAAAAAATATTAGGAAAAGGAGGGGCGTTTTGAGTATATTTTTAAGCGCCTGAACTAGCCTAGGCTTGGTTAGTTGACGAGGAGGAGGTTTATCGAAGTTTCGGCGGATGCCTCCCGGTTGCTGACGCACAACCGAAAATTCTCTTCTCTAAAACATTGGGGTAACCGAATGGACAAAAGGAAGGAAAATGCGCAGGAATGGTTGGAATACTCCGACCTAATAAAATAAATCACAGAGATAAGGGGGCAAGCTTGCCCCCTTGGCAGCTTGCCCCCTTGTTACCAAGGAGGAACTATTCAAATGTGCGGTATTGTTGGATATATTGGAATTCAAGATTCAAAAGAAATCCTATTAAAGGGCTTAGAAAAGCTAGAGTATCGAGGGTATGATTCAGCTGGTATTGCTGTTATAAATGATGACGGTGTCCATGTTTTCAAGGAAAAAGGACGTATTGCTGATCTTCGTGATGTAGTAGATTTAAAAGTTTCAGCTAATACAGGAATTGGTCACACACGCTGGGCAACACATGGAGCTCCAAGCCAGGTAAATGCCCATCCTCATCAAAGCACAACCGAGCGCTTCACTCTAGTTCATAATGGGGTTATTGAAAACTATGACATCTTAAAGCGCGAGTATTTGCAAGATGTTACTTTAAAAAGTGATACCGATACAGAAGTTATTGTGCAACTGATTGAACTGTTTGTTCGTGAAGGGTTATCGGTTGAGGATGCGTTCCGCAAAACGTTAACACTTTTAAAGGGATCTTATGCACTTGCACTTTTAGACAAACAAAATAAAGAAACGATTTTTGTTGCCAAAAATAAGAGTCCATTATTAGTCGGGCTTGGTGAAGATTTCAATGTCGTAGCGAGCGATGCGATGGCAATGCTCCAAGTAACAAATCAGTATGTTGAGCTAATGGATAAAGAAATGGTAATCGTGACAAAAGATAATGTAACGATTAAAAACTTGAACGGTGAAGTGATGAGCCGTAATCCATATACTGCTGAGCTTGATGCTAGTGACATTGAGAAGGGTACTTATCCTCACTATATGCTAAAAGAAATTGATGAACAGCCGACTGTAATGCGCAAAATCATCCAAACCTATCAAAACGATCAGGGCGAATTAATAATCGATAAGGAAATCGTTGATGCGGTTACTGAATCTGATCGAATTTATATCATTGCAGCGGGTACATCCTATAATGCTGGCTTAGTTGGCAAACAATTAATCGAAAAGTTAGCGAAAATACCTGTTGAGGTTCATATTGCTAGTGAATTTGGCTATAACATCCCGCTTCTTTCTGAAAAGCCGTTGTTTATTTTCATTTCCCAAAGTGGAGAAACAGCAGATAGTCGTGCAGTACTAGTTCAAATTAAGGAATTAGGACACAAAGCATTGACGGTTACGAACGTACCTGGATCTACTCTATCAAGGGAAGCAGACTACACTTTGCTCCTTCATGCTGGTCCTGAAATTGCAGTTGCATCTACAAAAGCTTACACTGCGCAAATTGCTGTTTTAGCGATTCTTTCAGAGGTAGTTGGACGTAATCGTGGTTATGAAACTGACTTTAATTTAGTAAAAGAGCTTGGAATTATTGCCAATGTCATGGAAGGGCTAGTGGACTCAAAAGATGTATTTGAAGCAATGGCTTGGGAATACATGACAACCACTCGTAATGCATTCTTCATCGGTCGTGGCGCCGATTACTATGTCTGCCTAGAAGGCTCTTTAAAGCTAAAGGAAATTTCTTATATTCAAGCTGAAGGCTTTGCTGGCGGTGAATTAAAACACGGTACGATTGCATTGATTGAAGAAGGCACACCTGTAATAGCATTAGTAACACAAGAACTTGTTAGCTTAAATATTCGTGGTAATGTGAAAGAGGTTGCTGCACGTGGCGCCCATACTTGCATTATTTCGATGAAGGGCTTAGAAGCGGAAGGCGACCGTTTCGTACTTCCAGAAGTAAATGAATTATTAACACCTCTTGTCTCTGTAGTACCTTTACAATTGCTTGCTTATTATGCAGCCCTACACCGCGATTGTGACGTCGATAAGCCAAGAAACTTGGCAAAGAGCGTAACAGTTGAGTAAGGGTTACTGAAGGGTTTATTTATAGAAAACTAACAAAAACAGTTTGCTGATGATTCCATCACAAACTGTTTTTTTGTTTTCTAACGATGGAATTTCATTTCTTTGTAACAAAAAGAGGCTAGCAGCCATAGCCCTGGTGCTCGCCTCTTTTTTACCACAATGGGACCGTGAGATGAATGGGAATTCTTGTTGCTTACGATAAAGTTGCCATTCTTAGTTTAGAGCTTAATTGATATGTTAGCTTATTCATGAAGAATGAAACTTTAATTAACCAAATATAAAAATTGGATAATAAGCTGAAAAGAATATCCATTGTTATCCCTCCGCATTGAAGTCTAGTGTTACTAACATAACACTAGGATTAGTATAAATCCGTAAAGGATAATTATTCTTCACCATTCTTGATCGATCAATTCAGTTTCTTAATTAAGCCCTGATAAACACAAGTCTTGAATCTCAACAAACCATCATAGTTTGTTTTTTAAGAGGAACAATAGAAGTAGGTGTTTAGTGTTAAAGGAGGATGGTTATGGATCAAGAAATGCATTATGGAAGTGATTATAAATTCATACCGGCCACTTCGATTGCGAATGGGGTTGGGGTTGAAGTAGTACGAGATATCTTTTGTTATACGATTCAAATTGTCAATATTATTTTTGTCGGAAATCCAGACAGTGACCATTTTGTTTTAGTGGATGCAGGAATGCCTAATTCTGCGGAAGAAATCATTTCAGTTACAGAGGAACGATTTGGTGTAGGGTGCCGTCCAAAGGCCATTATTTTAACTCACGGGCATTTTGATCATGTCGGAGCGATTATTGAGTTAATAAAGCATTGGAACGTGCCGGTATATGCCCATGAACTAGAGCTTCCTTACTTAACAGGGAAAAAAAGGTACCCAGAGGCTGATAATTCCGTTGAAGGTGGTTTGGTGGCAAAGTTGTCGCCCTTTTTCCCGAATGAGCCAATTGATCTTGGCGATCATGTTCAAATCCTCCCTCAAGATGGAAGTGTTCCATATATGCCTGAGTTTCGTTGGATTCATTCACCAGGACATACACCTGGCCATATTTCATTATTTAGAGAGCGAGATCGAGCCTTAATTGTTGGAGATGCCTTTGTTACGGTAAAGCAGGAATACCTTTATAAGGTTTATACACAAGAACAAGAAATAAGCGGTCCGCCTAGATATTTTACACCGGATTGGAGTTCTGCAAGGGATTCAGTTGTTAAACTTGCTGCTTTGAAGCCAGAGGTTGCGGTAACGGGACATGGGGTGTATATGGCTGGGGAGTTATTAACGAGCGGCCTAGAACAGTTGGTTCGTGATTTTGATTATATTGCGTTACCTGGAGCATGGGAAATACGTTGATGGTAGATTTCATTAAATTGATTAACTAATATTTCACTGAAATCAATTGAAAGAACTGAAGAATAGTTAGGCGCAAGCCTAATAATTCTTCGGTTTTTTTCTTTAGTGGGTACGGATCTATCGCGCGCAACACCGCGAAAACACTCAGTTTATGTCGAAATCTTTAATGTTGGCAACAATGACAATGACAAAATGCCATTTTGAATAGATGGATATAAGGATGTAAACGCTTTAGTATAAGGGTAGAAAGATAATATATAATCTTTGAAGGGGGATTTACACAAAATGAACCAAACGGGTCAAAATAAATCAGATGTAAAAGTAAAAATCCAAAAGTTTGGTAGTTATTTAAGTGGCATGGTTATGCCAAACATTGGTGCAATTATTGCATGGGGACTTATTACTGCATTTTTCATTCCAACAGGCTGGTGGCCAAATGAAGATCTTGCTAAGCTAGTTGGCCCAATGATTACTTATTTATTGCCATTATTAATCGGTTATACCGGCGGTAAGATGATTCATGACGTCCGTGGAGGAGTTGTGGGTGCGACTGCAACAATGGGTGTTATCGTTGGATCAGAAATTCCAATGTTCTTGGGTGCCATGATTATGGGGCCACTCGGTGGATATCTAATCAAGAAGTTTGACCAAGCGATTCACGGAAAAGTTAAATCAGGCTTCGAAATGCTCGTTAATAACTTCTCAGCAGGTATTATTGGTGGTGCTTTAACACTAATTGCTTATAAAGGAATTGGACCGGTTGTACAAGGGTTAAGTAAAATATTAGCTTCTGGGGTTGAAGCGATTGTTGATGCCAACCTTTTACCGTTAGCAAATATTATTATTGAACCTGCAAAAATTTTATTCCTTAACAATGCAATCAACCACGGGATTTTAAGCCCAATCGGAATAGATCAAGCTGCAAGTGCTGGAAAATCAATTATGTTCTTGTTAGAAACAAACCCAGGACCAGGATTTGGTATTCTACTTGCTTTCATGTTATTTGGTAAAGGAACAGCAAAACAAACAGCTCCAGGTGCAGCGATTATCCACTTCTTAGGTGGGATTCACGAAATTTACTTCCCATATATCCTTATGAAGCCTATGTTATTGCTTGCAGCGATTGCAGGTGGTGTAAGTGGAGTATTCACATTCAACATTTTCGGTGCAGGTTTAGTAGCAGCGCCATCACCAGGTAGTATTTTCGCATTACTGGCTATGACTCCAAAAGGTAATTATGTTGGTGTCATTGCAGGTGTATTAGTGGCAACAGCCGTTTCATTTGCAGTAGCAGCATTAATTTTAAAAACAAGTAAAGAAACAGAAGAAGATTTGTCAGAAGCAACAGCTAAAATGGAAGAAATGAAAGGAAAGAAAAGCTCCGTTTCTTCAGTATTAACTAATGATACAGTAACAGCAATCTCTGCAGATAAAGTAAACAAAATTGTGTTTGCTTGTGATGCCGGAATGGGTTCAAGTGCTATGGGTGCTTCGATCTTACGCAATAAAGTGAAAAAAGCAGAGCTTGACATCGAAGTCATTAATACTGCTATCAATAACTTACCTGGCAGATGCTGATGTTGTTGTAACGCACAAGGATTTAACGGATCGAGCAAAGGCAAAACTTCCTAATGCAGTCCATATTTCAGTTGAAAACTTCTTAAATAGTCCTAAATACGATGAATTAATTAATAGTTTAAAATAATAATGTGCAAACAAGGGCCTAGCAGGAAATAGATGCTAGGCTCTTTTTTCTTATAGCGAGTGATTGAAGGATAAAATTTAATTTTGGCAACAACTTCTTTGACTAATTCCAATTTTGAACTTGTTGTTTCTAAGGTTTATTCCATTTAAGATAAAGATATAAGTATGAAACTTAAATTTTGGCAACATCATAATAGGTAGAGAAAAGAATTCGAAATACTTCTTTCACGGAGTGAGCGCGATGTATATTTCCGCAAGAGAAAGACAAATTCTCGAAATTTTACTTTCGGAAACAAATGAACTGACGGTTAAGGATCTCGCTGATCAAATTGGCGTGAGCGGCCGTACAATCCATCGAGATTTAAAAAATGTAGAGGATATTTTATTAGAATACGATCTTTCGCTACAAAAGAAATCCGGTGTAGGCGTTCAAATTGTGGGTGAAAAGAATAGGATCCGTGAACTTGAATTATTTCTGTTTAATTTAAATCATACAGAGTTCACACCGGACGAACGGCAAACCATTATTTTGTGTGCTTTGCTTGAATCAAACGGTCCAGTTAAATTGGTGGCACTTGCCAACGACTTAAATGTGACGATTGCAACGGTCAGTAGTGACTTAACGAGATTAGAGGAACGATTGAGGACCTTTGATTTAGCGCTCATTCGCAGAAGAGGTTATGGCGTTGAAATAGAAGGAACTGAGAGCTCAAAACGAAGAGCGATGCGGAATATTATTTCTGAACATCTCGACGAATCAGAAATACTTTCACTTGCGAGAGAGAATATTCAAAAAAAGTCGACTCAGCAAATTAATACGATATCAGAACGATTACTCGGTTTGGTCGAAAAGAACAAGCTAATGATTGTTGAAAAAGTATTTGAATCAATCAGTGAAGAGTTACCTTATACGATGGCGGATAGTGCTTATATAGGATTGATTGTGCATTTGGCACTGGCAGTCGAGCGGATCCAAAAAGGTGAAGGCATTTCGATTGATGCAACCTATCTTGAAAACCAAAAACCGACAAAAGAATATAAATTTGCCGAAAAATTAGTTAATGAGCTAGAAAAGGTGTTTCGGATTAACATTCCTGAAGCGGAGATTGGTTATATTACGATGCATTTAAAGGGTGCAAAAATGCGCCATGATAAAGAATATGTGATTGAGGATTCCAGTTTACAAGTAGCGATGAAAACCAATCAGTTAATAAAAAATGTCGGCAGTCGTTTAGGGAGAGATCTAACCCATAATGTTTCGCTTTTTGAAGGCTTGGCCATGCATTTAAAACCGGCGCTTTTCCGCCTAAAGCAAAATATGGGTATCAGCAATCCGTTGCTGGACAGAATTAAGCGAGATTATCCTGAGCTGTTTGCGATTGTTAAAGCGGCAGTGGATGAGGTTTTTCATGAATTTAATGTCCCCGAAGAGGAAACCGGTTACCTCGCCATGCATTTCGGTTCAGCTGTCCTCGTAAACAGAGAGATAAGGAACTTAAAAACGTTAGTCATCTGTTCGAGTGGAATTGGAACTTCAAAGATGCTTGTCACCCGATTGCAAAAGGAATTTCCAGAATTACAGGAAATTCGCAGTGCCTCTGCATTAGAGCTTAACAAGTTGAGCAGTATGGATTATCAAGTGATTATCTCGACGATTCCACTTCCGGATTTTCAGCATGATTATATTTTAGTCAGTCCAATCTTAACAAAGGATGAAATGGTGAAGGTGAAAGCTTATATCCATGAACGTTCTCATATGGAGAGAACGGAGAAGAAGCTAGATTCATCTTTACCAATAAAACGCAGTAAGAAAAATGTTAAAACATTTATAAAAGAAATGATGATCATTGAAGAATATGCTCGAACCATATCCGTAATCTTGCAAAGCTTTGAATTGAAGGAAGTATTCGACCCGCAAACAATCGAAGAAATCTTGCAGGCAGCATGTAAAGAATTACAGGAGAGGGGGAGCATTAAAGATAGCACCAAGGTGGTTGACGCGATTCGCGAACGAGAAAAGCTCGGTGGTTTGGGAATTCCCGATACGAAACTGGCTCTTTATCATACAAGATCAGAATTTGTAGTAGCTCCATCTTTTTTGATCTATTCCCTCAAGCATCCGCTTGTTATAAAGGGAATGGATGATGATCCAATGGAGATGAAGCAGCTCTTGTTACTTCTCACTCCATTAGAATCATCAGAATGGACCTTAGAGCTTTTAAGTTATTTAAGTTCATTACTGATTGAAAGCGCTGAAAGCATTGCGATTTTTGAAAGCAAACAGCAAGCTACGATTTCAGATTTATTAACAGCCAGATTTGATCAATTTTTTACGGAAAAATTACAACATTTAAGGAGCGTATAATGATGTCTAACTCAATCTTAACTAAAGAAAATATTCGTTTAAATATGTCAGTAGGTTCTAAGGAAGAAGCCATTCGTATGACAGGCAACATCTTAGTTGAAAAAGGCTATGTTGAAGCTGATTATATTGAAAAAATGCTTGAGCGAGAAGAATTGACTTCTACTTACATGGGTAATTTTGTTGCCATTCCGCACGGTACGGAGGATTCAAAGGATTTTGTAAAAGAATCAGGTATTTCCTTTATCCAAGTTCCAGATGGAGTTGATTTTGGAGCGGGAAATATTGTGAAATTATTGATTGGTATTGCCGGTAAAAATAATGAACATCTAGACATCTTATCTAATATTGCCATTGTTTGCTCTGAAGAAGAAAATATTGAAAAGCTTGTGAATGCGAAAACAGCAGAAGAAATTTTAGAGATCTTCGAAGGAGTGAATTAATTTGCTAGCTGTACATTTTGGAGCAGGAAATATCGGCCGAGGATTTATTGGGAATCTTTTATATCATTCTGGTTATGAAACATGTTTTGTTGATGTTAATAGTGAAATTGTCAATTTGCTCAATGAGAAACAGGAATATCGTGTCGTCCTAGCTGACCCTTCACAGGAAGAAATCGTCGTCAAAAATGTTAAAGCTTTGAACAGTGCGTCAAATCCGGAACTAGTCATTGAGGCAATTGCCAAAGCAGATTTAGTGACAACTGCGATTGGTCCAAACATCCTTCCGTTGATTGCTGGCTTGGTGGCTGAGGGCTTACGAAAACGGGTTGAACAAAATAATCAGCCATTAAATATAATTGCTTGTGAAAATATGATTGGCGGCAGCAGCTTATTAAAAGAAAAGGTTTATGAGAAAATCACCGTTGAGGAACAAGCTATTTTTGATGAGCGCTTTGGATTCCCTGATTCTGCTGTTGACCGAATCGTTCCAAATCAAACGAACGAAGACAAGCTAATGGTAAAGGTTGAACCTTTCTATGAGTGGGTGGTAGAAGAGACGAAGCTTGTCGGAGTGAAGCCAGAAATAGCCGGAATTACTTACGTAGAGGAATTAGTGCCGTATATCGAAAGAAAATTGTTTACGGTTAATACTGGACATGCCCTTGCTGCTTATTTTGGTCATTATTATGGAATTGAAACGATTAACGAAGCGATGGAGAATGGTGAAGTTCGTCAGTTAGTCGAAGGCGCATTAAAGGAAAGCGGAGACTTTCTAATTAAGAAATATGATTTTGATGCTGAAGCTCATTATAAGTATATTAATAAAATAATCGGCCGTTTTGCTAACTCTTATATTACGGATGAGGTAACACGAGTTGGGCGTTCACCTATTCGCAAGCTTGGACCAAATGACCGCCTAGTAAGTCCAGCAAGACAATATAATGAAGTAGTTGGCGCCGAGCCAACCTATTTGTTAAAAGGAATTGCAGCCGCCCTTATGTATAATTTTCAAGGGGATGAAGAGGCGATTCAGGTTCAAACTACGATTAAGAATCAAGGGCTTGAAGCGGCAATCACAGAGTATACAAAGCTTGATGCTACTTCGCCATTGTTTAAAGGAATTGTAGAGCAATACCAGGCGTTAAAAAAATAATGGTACCAATAAAAAAAGACTGAGATGCGTGCATCTCAGTCTTTTCTGTTACGTTAAAAAGAAAAAGTAAATGATGGCTGCCAACACGATGCGGTAAATCGCAAACGGGACAAGCTTTACTTTGTTAATGAGCTTTAAGAAGAATTTAATTGAGATATAGGCAAACACAAAGGCACTAATAAAGCCAGCTAAGAAAAATGGAAGTGCATCTAAGGTAATGTATTCCCAGTTATTCAGTAGTGAAATAAAACTAGCGCCCGCCATAATTGGGACCGCCATGATAAACGTGAAGTCTGCCGCAGCACGGTGACTAAGTCCTAATAATACACCGCCTGAAATGGTCGCTCCGGAGCGCGAAAACCCTGGCCACAAGGAGAAGCATTGAACTAAGCCGACTGAAAAGGCTTGTTTATACGTAATTTGATCAACTGTGTTGACGGTAGGGCGTTTTCCGCCAAATTTATCGGCAATAATCATCAAGACCGCACCAAGGACAAGCCCAATTAATACTGTCTCAGTAGAGAATAAATGTTCATCAATATAGTCCTCAAATAATACCCCAAGAACACCAGCAGGAATTAGCCCAACAATTACTTGAGTCAGCTTTAAGCGACTGCCTTGAGCTTTATGTTGCTGATAAGCTTTTTTATTGAGCCATCGCTCTAAGCCAAGCATTTCGATGAAGCGGTCTTTAAAGTAGATTACACTGGCCATGATGGAACCAAGCTGGACGACAACTTTAAATGTGTTGGCCACATATTTTGATTCTAAAAATTCAACTGACTTTAACCACATATCATCGACAATGATCATATGTCCGGTTGAGGAAACAGGGGCAAACTCAGTGAGTCCTTCTACTAATCCAAGAATAATAGCTTTCAATATTATAAAGAAATCCATGTTTGTATTTTTTCTCCTTTACCTTTATTCAAACTAATTTCAATCAAACGTTTGATTAGGATATGGTTTATTTTTTTCAACTAGTAATGATTATACCTTAATTTGTATAGTGAGAAGAACCCTTTGTTAGAAAATTGATAAGACAAAAAACAAAAAAGATGACTGTATCCGCACAGTCACCTCATTAATAAAAGTATTAGTCATTATTTTTAGTTCTGCCAGACTCTTTGATGGCTTTCTTTAGCAAAATCTCGATTTGGGCATTAACACTGCGCAGCTCATCACTGGCCCATTTTTCAAGGGCATCATAAGTCTTCTGGTCAATACGAAGCAAAAACTTCTTTTTTTCAGCCACTTCATCACAACCTTAATAAATACTACCTGTATTGACAATCGGCTGATTCCCTTTATCGGAAACAAGTGCAACCATTAAATTATTCACCATTTGTGCTTTCTTTTCTTCATCTAAATCGACGACTCCCTCGCTGCTCAATTGCTCTATTGCTGATTTTACCATTGAAACGGCACCATCGACAATTACCTTTCTTGCAGCAAGAACAGCCTTTGCTTGCTGGCGCTGTAGCATCGAGGAGGCAATTTCACTTGAATAGGCAAGATGCATAATGCGCGCTTCAATAATTTCCACGCCTGCGACCTTTAAACGTTTTTGCAGATCCCGTGTCAATTCATCGCCAACCTCATCTGAATGCTGACGTAAAGAGATTTCATAATCGTTATTGAAATTATCGTATGGATATTGGCTAGCGATATGACGTAAGCCTGTTTCGGACTGGGTATGAACAAAGCCTCGGTAATCCTCGACATCAAACACAGCTTTAGCGGAGTCGACAACCTTGTAGACCACGACAGCCGCAATTTCAATTGGATTTCCCTCAAGGTCATTTACCTTTAGTTTATCGCTATTAAAATTTAGTACTCTTAAGGATACATTTTTTCGTAATGTTAGCGGAATTGAAAACCAGAAGCCTTCTTTTTTAATAACGCCCAAATAAGATCCAAATAGAGTAAACACCTTAGCTTGATTAGGCTGAATGACAGTAAATCCAGTTAAGAGGGTAACGGTAATTACCGCCAAAATGATAAAACCAACAAAAGAGGCTGGAGATTCAGAAAGGATAACTTGACTAAACAAGTAGACACTACAAGCGGCAAACAATAAAAAAATAGTAACTCCAACAAATCCATTCAACTTGAAGATATCTTTTTCTTGCATATGAATCACACTCCATTTCAAAATGAATTGTTTTGATACTAATATGATATCACATTGATATTGGAAATGGAATCAATATTACCAATTAATGGTGGAAGTTTCGCGAAGTTAGTTATCATATTCATTAAGTGGGGAAAGCTTATCTCCTATTTTTTTTGCTTTTATGGAAATAATGAAGATAAGATGGTGTAATTTCATCAAAATCGATTGGATTAGAGTATAATGGAATTACGAAAAGCTTCTTCATTATAGGAGGTGAGTGTCTTACTTTTGGAAGTAGGACTCATCATTGGAACTTATAAACCTTACCCTTATTGCATTGTTAATTGCACTAACCGCATTCTTTGTGGCATCAGAGTTTGCCATTGTAAAAGTTCGTTCAAGCAGAATTGACCAGTTGGTTGCAGAAGGAAATAAAAGTGCCTTATCCGCAAAGAAGGTTATTACTCATTTAGATGAATATTTATCGGCCTGTCAATTAGGGATTACGATAACAGCGCTAGGTCTTGGTTGGCTTGGAGAACCTACCTTTGAAGTCATTTTGCGACCGATTTTTGAAAAAATAGCATTTAATGATTCCATCGTTCATGTGTTGTCCTTTGGATTCGCCTTTGCTATCGTGACCTTTTTGCATGTCGTCATTGGCGAATTATCGCCGAAAACCTTTGCAATTCAAAAAGCAGAAGAAATTGCATTGGCCTTTTCAAAACCGTTAATTTTGTTTTATAAAATTTTATTTCCGTTTATCTGGACTTTGAATACCTCGGCGCGGCTTTTTACCGGCCTATTTGGCCTCAAGCCTGCATCCGAGCATGAACTGGCTCACAGTGAAGAAGAACTACGGATTATTTTGTCTGAGAGCTATGAGCAAGGGGAAATAAATCAATCGGAATATAGCTATGTGAATAATATATTTGAATTTGATAATCGGATTGCAAAAGAAATTATGGTTCCACGAACGGAAATTATCGCTCTTGATAAAAGCTCTTCACTCGAAGAAATGTTCGTTGTTATTAGTGAGGAAAAATTCACACGCTATCCCGTTGTCGATGGTGACAAGGATAACATTATCGGTATGATAAACATTAAAGAACTTTTAACCGCGAGCTTAAATGTCAATTCAGAAGATTTCACAATTGAACAATTTATCAATCCTGTCATCCGCGTAATTGAAACAATACCGATTCATGACCTGCTTGTTAAAATGCAAAAAGAGCGTAATCATATGGCGGTTTTGCTTGATGAGTATGGAGGAACGGCTGGTTTAGTAACGGTTGAGGATATATTGGAGGAAATTGTTGGTGAAATCCGTGATGAATTCGATCAGGATGAGATTCCGTTAATTAGAAAAGTGAATGCCAACCATTATATATTTGATGCAAAAATCTTAATTGAAGATGTAAACGACTTGCTCGCAACACATATCCCTGACGATGATGTCGATACGTTAGGGGGCTGGATTTTAACACAAAAATATGATGTTAAACTCCAGGATACAGTTGAATTTGAAGGCTTTATGTTTAACGTGAAAGAATTGGATGGCCATCATATTCTTTATGTTGAAGTGCAAAAAATAAAGCCTGCAATTGAGTTAGAACCTGTAAAAACCGGTGAGGAATAATCTTGCCGGCTTTTTTCAGCTCCAGGTGCCATCGGCTCGAGGTCACAAGCCAATTAGAGGCCGCCTTCCGCTTTTGTTCTTTACATCAAATGATTGATGAACATTGTGGCAATTCCGAAGTATGTGATCAGTGAAAAGATGTCATTTAATGTGGTAATAAGAGGACCAGAAGCAACTGCTGGGTCAATATTAAATCTGTAAAGGATTAAAGGAATAATTGTTCCTGCCAGTGTCCCAATAATGAGCGCCAACAACAGGGAAGAACCAACGACGACCCCCAAAATCGGATTCCCTTGCCAAAAGTAAGCAATAAGCGTAATCAGGATCCCACAAATGATTCCGATCATAATCCCGACCATCAACTCACGAAGAATTAACTTTATGACGACATTTTTATCGATATCCTTTGAAACAAGTCCACGGACCACTACGGCCAGGGATTGGGTTCCAGTATTTCCAGTCATGCCGGTTATCATCGGCATAAAAAAGGATAATGCGACCACTTTTTGCAGAGTTTCCTCATAGCCGCTTATGATTTTTCCTGATACAACGCCAATAAATAGTAGCAATATCAGCCATGGTAATCGCCGTGAAGCAGCGGTAACAGCCTTCGTATCAAAATCAATCGATTTACCTGAAGCCGATAGTTTTTCAATATCTTCATTGGCCTCTTTAATCACGACATCAATAATATCATCCACGGTTACAATTCCGAGCAGAGTATTTTCTCCATCAACGACAGGGATTGCCAGAAAGTCATAACGTTCAATCATCGTTGCGACTTCTTCTTGGTCTATTGTCACCAATACCGAGATGACACGCTCGAACATGATATCACGGATTAATTCATTTGGTTCAGCAATTAATAAATCACGATAAGAAACGACACCAACAAGCTTTCGTTCCTGATCAATCACATAAAGGTAGTTTAATGTTTCTGCAAACTCGGCAAATGATTTCAACTTATCGACAGCTTCACGGACTGAAAAATAATTACGAATCCACACAAAGCGGTTTGTCATGAGTCGGCCTGCGGTTTCGGCCGGATAGTTCATGATATTTTGGACGGCCTTGGACTCCTCAATTTTCATTCCCGAAAGAAGGGAGCTCATTTTTTCTGGTGAGAGTCCTTCAAGAAGGGAAGCTAAGTCATCATTGTCCATTTCATCAAGGACTTTACCCTTTTTTTCGAGTCCTAATTTATTTAAAATCTCGATTTGCTGTTCTTTATCTAGCTCTTGAATGATATCGGCCAAAATCTCGATATTTAAAAAGAGAAGAAAGCGGGTTTTGTGCTCGTCTGGCAATTCCTCATAGACCTGCGCAATATCATACGGTTGGAGTTCATCAACAATCGCCTCAAAGACCTGTTTATTTCCTTCTGTTAATGAGTTGATTAATTGCAAAGTGATTTGATCATCTGTCATCATCATAATCATGTTGTGCCCACTCCTTCCGCGTTGGTGCTTGCTGTGCTTATTATAAAAAAATAATAATAAGAAAGGAACAAATTTAAATGAAGATTTTATCATCAATATAAGATATTTTTCACTGTTTTTGCTAAAATATATAAAGATAATATTGTTCGAGGGATTTAGACAGTTACATTACGGACTGTCTTTTCTTTTAAAAGTGAACGAGCTACGGTTAGGGGGAGAACATTGAAGAGAAATCATCAAGAAATGCTCGATTTAGTTTATGTTCATTTGAATGAAAATGGTCAATATGTCATTTCCTATGGAGTTGAATTTGCTGAGTTTGCCCATTCTTTGCCGCGTTCGCTTAATCATCTTTTGTTATTAAAGCATCGGTATGATGATGGGGATTATAATCGTCATACTTCGTTTGATTTTGTAACAAAAGAAAAGGTTCAAAAACTTGCTCAGGAAAACATTTATGGGTATGGGGATTTTTGTTGGATTGATTTTGAAGAAAAAGATGGACTAGATGAATTGTCAGGGGTCGAAATTGCCGAATTACTATATTTAGGACATTTAAAACAGCATTTAAAGATGCCTTTCTATAATAAACTGGGAAATCGTTATGTGTACTTGTCTCGTGATGATGGCTGGTTTACGAAAACCTATTTTCGTCATATGAATGATTTTTATCGGATGCTCGGTGAGGTCATTGCCCTTAAGATGGGTGAATTAAAACTTGAAAAAACATTGATGGGGCTTCGCAAGAAAAAATCTTATCCACCTGTGCATTTAGATATCATATTATCGCTTACTAAATTCATGCGGGAAGGGACTGTTTTTTCATTAAGGAACGCTTATCAGAACAGAACTAGGATTGAAATTCCGATTTGGGTCATTGGTGATTTTGACAATATGGATGATATGTTTGAAGAATTTGCCCAGATGAAACAGGATAAATGTGATGCGAAGCTTGTGTTTGAAAAAAGAACGCGAGAATGGTCGCTTGTTGCCCAATAAGCAGTTGCATGGCAGCTGCTTTTTTAATATATAACTTTATTAAAGGCTATGTTAAAGGTTATTGTTGATTTTTCGCAAGTTGATTGGAGTGGAAGGCACGAAGACTCCTGCGGGAGTAGCTGGTATGGGAGACCCCACAGGCGCGAAAGCGCCGAGGAGGCTTCCAACTAGCCCCGCGGAAAGCGAAGTGCCTGGAGCGGAAATCAACATAGAGAGAACGACAATCAGCCTTTTATTTTTTTATGGGAGGTTTGAACCAAGCCAATGGATTCATACTATTATAGAAATGGAAAAACTATAAACACCTTTATTTATAAAGTGGTAAAATAAATGGAGTGATTGAAAAAATGGAGGTTTAGTGATGAAAACAAAACTGGGATTATTATACGGTGGTAAATCTGCAGAGCATAAAGTATCAATGCGAACAGCCATGGCCGTAATCAAAGCCTTGGACTTATCAAAATTTGATATTTTTCCTATATACATAACAGAGCAGGGTCAATGGATAAAGGGGCAACAGCTATTGGCACCAGTTGAAAGCGTTGATGAATTGGCATTTTCACAAACTGTAGAAAACGGTGCAGGAGTATTATCTCCTGATCTATTTACTGCAGAAATCGACGGTGATAAAGCTCAACTTGATGTAATCTTCCCGTTATTGCACGGACCAAACGGTGAGGATGGAACAGTACAAGGATTACTTGAACTACTCAACTTACCTTATGTTGGAAATGGGGTTCTGGCATCTTCAGCTGGAATGGATAAAGTAGTTATGAAAAATATCTTTGCACAAGCTGGTTTAGCGCAAGTTGATTATGTTTGGTTTATTCGCAAGGAATGGGAAGAAAGTAAGGAAATGGCTTATAAAAAAGTGGAGAAAACTCTGGGCTATCCATGTTTTGTTAAGCCGGCGAATCTTGGTTCCAGTGTTGGAATTAGCAAGTGTACGAATCGCGAAGAGCTTGAAACAGCATTCCAGGATGCGTTCCAATTTGACCGAAAAATTATTGTAGAACAGGGAGTAACAGCACGTGAAATTGAAATTGCTGTACTTGGAAATGATGAGCCTGCTTGTTCTGTTGCTGGGGAAATTGTTCCTAAGGCGTCCTTTTATGACTATGAAGCAAAATATGAGGATAACAGTACTGGCTTAATTATTCCGGCTGACATCTCAGAAGCACAATATACAGAAATGAAGGAACTAGCAATAAGATCATTTAAATCACTTGATTGCTCAGGGCTTGTCCGTGCTGACTTTTTCCTGACTCAAGATGGAACCTGGTTAATTAATGAAGTCAACACAATGCCAGGCTTTACCCCTGTAAGTATGTTCCCGCTTTTATGGAATGAAACAGGTGTAGACTACCCACACCTTATTGAAAAATTAGTCGAATTGGCTCAAGAGAGACACACAGAAAAGCAACGAATTAAATTTACAATGTAACATCATTGATGGCACGGCTGATTGGCCGTGTCTATCATTTATTGTAGGAGGTAGCGTAGCGGATGATTCATAGAACATTGGCACAATTACAGGATATGATTACGATCGAAAATGATCTTCCTGCTTTTCGTGATCTTGAAATTAAAGGAGTTTGTATTGATACTCGCAAGATTATCTCAGGTAATTTATTTATTCCATTTAAAGGAGAAAAAGCTGATGGCCACAAGTTTGTAGAGGAGGCCCTTAAGCAAGGTGCAGCAGCTGCTCTGTGGCAAAAAGATGTGCCGAATCCTCCTTTGGATTTACCCATTTTGATTGTTGAGGATACGTTAGTCGCACTTCAGGAATTAGCGAGAAACTACCGAAATCAATTGGATCTTAATGTAATTGGAATTACCTGGGAGTAATGGCAAAACGACGACGAAGGATATGACCGCTAATTTATTAGGTCAAGTATATAAAGTGCAAAAGACAGAGGGGAATTATAACAATCATATTGGATTGCCGTTGACAGTGCTAGGCCTAGATGAGGACACTGATATCGCGATTCTAGAAATGGGGATGAGTGCGCGAGGCGAAATTCAATTTTTAACGGAATTAGCTAGACCGAATGCTGTGATCATCACCAATATTGGCGAATCTCACCTTCTGGATCTTGGCTCTAGGGAAGGAATTGCTGAGGCTAAGCTTGAAATTATTGCAGGTTTACAAGAAAACGGCTTACTCGTCTATCTCGGAGATGAGCCACTACTACGTGAGCGCTTAGTGAACTATGATGGGAACGTTCAAACCTTTGGTCGCGGTGAAAACAATGACCTTTATCCAGTTCATATCACAGGCACAGAAACCTGGAAGCATTTTTTCGATTAATAGCCATAGTGAATCATTTATGTTACCGGTATTAGGAACGCATAATGTCTTAAATGCGCTGGCTTCCATGTTGGTTGCCCATCATTTTGGAGTACCATACGAAAAAATGAATGCAGGTTTTGCCAGCTTAAAATTAACGAATATGAGAATGGAACTTGTCCCAGGAGCAAAGGGTGAAAAAATCATCAATGATGCCTATAATGCAAGTCCAACTTCCATGAATGCGGCGATAGAGTTAATCACGAATCTAGAGGGATATAAGCAAAAAATTCTTGTCCTTGGAGATATGCTAGAACTAGGGCCCGAGGAAGAAGCTTTTCACCAAAAAATTGGAGAGTCCGTTCAACCTGAAAAAATAGATTTCGTCTTTACTTATGGACAATTAGGTCAATTTATTGCTAAGGGAGCAAGGGCTGTTCTTCCAGCAGATCGAGTATATTCATTTAGTGATAAAAGTACCCTGATCACAGAATTGAAAAGACATACAAATTCCGAAACACTTATCCTCGTCAAAGCATCTCGGGGAATGAGAATGGAAGAAATCGTTACCGCACTTCGTTAAAGCACTGGGGACTGACCCCAGTGTTTTTTTGTACAAATTTAGGATGGTATTTGTAAAAAACTAAACAATTTTTCAACAAATGGCCTATTAGGATATTTTTCATTCAAACATAGGTTAAAATATAGAAAAACGAATGGTAGGAGACAAAAACGGTGGATAAAAAGAAAGTAATCATTGTTGGAGGCGGCATAACGGGTTTAGCTGCTGCTTATTACCTACAAAAAGAAGCTCAACAAAAATCGTTACCGATTGAAATTAAATTAATTGAAGCAAGCACTCGTCTTGGTGGTGTCATTCAAACGGTTAAGAAGGATGGCTTCGTCATTGAAAAAGGCCCAGATTCCATCATCGCCAGAAAGACAAGTGGAATCAATCTAATTGAAGAACTTGGACTTAAAGATAAAGTCATCTCTAATACAGCAGGAAAATCTTATATCCTTGTTAAAGGTAAATTACATACAATGCCAGAGGGCTCATTCATGGGGATTCCGACAAGGGTAACGCCGTTTGCGGTATCTGGTTTATTTTCTCCAGTTGGGAAGCTGCGAGCTGCGGCAGATTTTGTGCTGCCAAAGGGGAAGCCGCAAAAAGACCAATCATTAGGGAAATTTTTTAGAAGACGTTTAGGAAATGAAGTTGTCGAGAATTTAATTGAGCCGCTTTTAGCCGGTATTTATGCAGGAGATATCGACAAGCTTAGTTTAATGTCACTGTTTCCGACTTTTTATCAAATGGAACAAGAGCATCGAAGCCTTGTCCTTGGTTTAAAGAAGACGATGCCAGAACCACCAAAACAGCCAGCCTCCAAAAAACAGCCAGCCAGAAAAGGGATGTTTATTTCACTTACAACGGGGCTTGAGGAAATCGTTATCCAACTTGAAAAAAGACTTGGTGAATCCGTATTAAAAGGAACCGCTGTTACAAAAGTGACACGACAATCTGATGGCTACGAAGTAACCCTTGCCAATGGTACGAGTGAAAAGGCTGATAGCGTCATTATTGCGACCGACCATTTTCATGCCCAGAAAATGCTTGCAGAGTTTTCGTTTATGGATTGCTTTAAAGACATGCCATCTACATCTGTTGCGAATGTCGCGATGGCATTCCCAAAATCAGCAATTAAGCAAGACATCGATGGCTCCGGTTTTGTTGTTTCGCGCAACAGTGATTTTCGTATTACGGCATGTACGTGGACACATAAAAAATGGCCAGGCTCTACGCCGGAAGGAATGGCTCTCTTGCGCTGTTATGTTGGGAAACCAAATGACCAAGAAGCGGTTAACCTTTCTGATGATGAAATCATTGAAATCGTCCTTAACGATCTTAATAAAACCATGAATATTACCGAAAAACCATTGTTCCATGTGGTTACAAGATGGAAAAAAGCCATGCCGCAATATACGGTGGGTCATAAAGAGAGAATGGAACAGGTGAAAGCTGCGCTGAACGAGGAGCTCCCAGGAGTATATTTAGCTGGAGGATCATTTGAAGGGGTAGGGATTCCAGATTGCATTACTCAAGGCATTAACGCAATGAAAAAATCGCTAGAGTACATCACAAAATAGGTAAGAATGATGAGGATCGTGCATAAGGGACCAGTGTCCCTTTATGCTCATCCTTTTTCATTTTATACAATGCCTAATAAATCCCAAAAGAGTTGGGTTGTGATAAAATTACTTTAGCATAGAATGTATTCACTTTGAAAAACGGATGGAAAGGTGGTGGTCAGATGATCGGATGCTTATGTATTCATGGATTTACAGGTGCTCCATTTGAAGTGGCCCCACTTGTACAATATTTACAAGCGAAGACGGATTGGCATTTTGTTGTACCAACCCTTCCTGGGCATGGAGAATCTTTAGCCCTAAAAGGCGTCCGTTATCTTGATTGGATTAACCATGCTGAACAAGCTTTTCTAAATTTAATGAAGATGTGTGATACGATTTATGTGATTGGATTTTCCATGGGTGGTTTAATAGCAAGCTACTTGGCGGCACACTATCATGTTGATAAGCTTGTGTTATTGAGTGCTGCTGCTTTCTATGTCAATCCAAAACAGCTTGCAGTAGATATAGTCGAAATGATGAAGGACTCGGTAAAAGGGAAGCTCACGAGCAATGAACTGTTTATCCGGGTACAAGCGGAAAATAAAAGAAACTCCATTAACGGCTACACTGCAATTCCGGACCTTAGTCACACAGGTAAGACCATTACTAGGTGAAATTACTACGCCTACCTTTATTGCTCAAGGTGAATGTGACGGAATCGTCCCACCAAAAAGCGCACGTTACCTATATCAACAGATCGGTGCCAAACAAAAAAAGCTGATATACTACCAAAATTCAAAACATCTAATTTGTCATAGTGTAGAACGAGAAAAATTATTTAATGAAGTCTTTCATTTTTTGCAGAAATAGGTTTTATGGAAAAATTAAAAATTTTCCGATGATTAAGATAAATATTGGCAAGAACGGCTGTCTGAACGTCATTTATTGCGAAATCAGTCGCGTTTCTTCTGTAATAATCATGAAAAAACCCATTTGGTTGCCAATCCAATTAATTGCATTTAGTACGTTAAAGTGATAAGATTACATCAAAGTACAAGGGCAAACAGTGCTAACAACCAGACATGATCCAATCGGAGAATGTCTTTTTTGAGAAAAACACAACCCTTCATAAATTAGCTTTTTACATAACGTAAAAAAGATAAAAACTATACTTGTTTAATGTAATAAAAGGAGATTGAAAAAATTGACGATGTTTCAAGATTTGGGCCTTAGCCCGGCAATGATGAAATCGATAAAGAAAATGGGTTTTGAGGAAGCGACACCGATTCAAGCACAAACAATTCCATTGAGTTTGGAAAACAAAGACTTAATCGGTCAAGCGCAAACAGGTACAGGGAAAACAGCTGCATTTGGTATTCCCCTTATCGAAAAGGTAGATAAGGATATGGACGCGATTCAAGGAATCGTAGTTGCACCAACACGTGAGCTTGCTATTCAGGTATCGGAAGAATTATATAAGATTGGCTATGGAAAAAGAGTACGAGTTCTTCCTATTTATGGTGGTCAGGATATTAATCGCCAGATTCGTGCATTGAAAAAAAATCCTCATATTATTGTGGGAACACCAGGTCGTCTAATAGACCATATTAATCGGAAAACACTGCGCCTTGACAACGTACATACAGCAATCCTAGATGAAGCGGATGAAATGCTTAATATGGGCTTTATCGAAGATATTGAAGCCATTTTAGCGCAAATTCCAACAGAGCGTCAAACGCTGTTATTCTCGGCAACCATGCCAGCACCTATCCAAAAGATTGCAGAAACATTCATGAAAGACCCACAAATAGTTCGGGTAAAGACAAAGGAAGTAACCGTTTCGTCTATTGAACAATTTTATGTCGAGGTACAAGAGCGCAATAAGTTTGATGTACTGACAAGATTACTAGATATTCAATCACCAGAGCTTGCCATCGTATTTGGCAGAACAAAGCGTCGCGTTGATGAATTGTCGGAAGCCCTTAATCTAAGAGGATACATGGCTGAAGGGATACACGGTGATTTAAGTCAGGCCAAACGCCTTTCCGTATTAAAGAAATTTAAAGAAGGCAACATTGACGTGCTTGTTGCGACAGACGTTGCAGCTCGTGGTCTTGATATTTCAGGTGTAACTCATGTGTATAACTTTGATATTCCTCAAGATCCAGAAAGCTATGTCCACCGCATCGGTCGTACCTGGACGTGCTGGAAAGACGGGGATGGCATTGACCTTCGTAACTCATCGTGAAAAATCCTATCTGGGTGTTGTTGAAAGAACGACCAAGCGGAAAATGGAAAAATTGGTTCCACCAACCTTGGACCAAGCGCTTGAAGGTCAACAAAAAGCAGTGGTTGAAAAAATCCTGCAAACCATTGAAGCGAATAATTTACAATATTACAAGCAAGCAGCTGATGAGCTATTAGATCAACAGGATGCTAGTACTGTTGTTGCGGCTGTGTTAAAAATGTTAACAAAAGAGCCGGATACGACTCCAGTTAGATTGACCGAAGAATCTCCGCTTCCACAAAAGCGCGAGAGAAAACAGTTTGATCGCGACCAGCGTCGTGGTGGAAATGATTACAACCGTAAAAAAGGGGCGACGAATCATCGAACAGGTGCTAAGCGCAGCCACCACAGAGATTCAAAGCCATCAAAGACGTTTCGCTAATCTATAAACAAATACTCGAATGAAAAAGGCTGTTGAGATGCTCAACAGCCTTTTTCGTTATTATCTTGTTAACAGACCTAGGAATGCAAGCGCAGCAATGATGCCCCATATGATGAGCTTCAATGGTGAAACAGAGCGAAGGTTGAAACGGGAAAGATAAGATTTTGGAATCGTGTAATTCCCGATTCTTCCCCGCTTAATGGAGACACTACGATCATAATAAACAATGCCTCCGATTACGAAACCCGATAATAATCCAAATAGATGGGCGACAATATTGATGTTTGGTTGAAGGAAAGTCATGATCAAACTAATCGCTGTAATCGATAAAATGATTTGCGAATTTTGTTGGGATAAAAGCTGCCTTTTAAAGATGATAATGGCAATATAGAAGCCAAATAATGAAAAAATCGCACCACTCGAGCCAACATGTGAGTAGGTCAATGGATAGAATAAGAATGTAGCAACATTTGCTAAGGTTCCACCACTAAGATATAGCAGAATAAACTTTGTTTTACCGAGCAATCTCTCTAATGCTGGTCCAAATAATACAAGCGAAAAACTATTAAAAAGCATATGAGCAAAGCCGCTATGCAAAAAAATGGGTGTAACCAATCGCCATATTTCTCCTTCGGCAACAAATAAATTGACGCCTGCTAACGTTTCGAAAATGGAACGGGATGGAAAAAATGGGATGAGGGTAACTAGATATAATAAAACATGTATGAGTATAATAGCAGAGACAATAGGGTAATAACGGATAAATTGTTGAAAGCTTTCCGTTCGCGAGAACATAAAGTTCCTCCTTTATGAAATGATAAATTAGCTTAGTTTTTTCTAGTAGAAGGCTAATAATTTCAAGTGGGTGTTTATTGTACATCATATCATTTATAACCTGTTTTCTATAGAAAGACGCATACTTGTACTCTAATTTATGCTAGAACAAAATATTATAGAAGGAAGAGAAACAATGATCGAAGGTATTGGAATTGATATTGTGGAACTAGATCGGATCGGAGAACTGATTGAACGGCAAAAGAAAATTATTGATCGTGTGTTGACTCCGGCTGAAAAGGATAAATTTGTTACTCTGTCAGAAAAACGAAAAATCGAATATTTAGCTGGCCGTTTTGCGGCAAAAGAAGCCTTTTCAAAAGCCTGTGGTACAGGGATCGGAAAGAATCTTTCCTTTCTTGATATTGAAATCCATTCAGATGGGCTAGGGAAACCAGTAATCATCAAACCTTTTTCAGAAGGGGTTCATCTTTCCATTTCCCATAGTGAGCATTATGCGGTGGCACAGGTTGTTATCGAAAAAAGGAAGGAAAATTATTAAGCCTGTCACATGCGCTGCATATTCCTTTAGGTTGTCTCATATATTCATAGTGCGATAGGGGAGACAAGGCTTGCGGCGGGAACGATGGTGTTAGCTCTAGATGCATACGTCATGGTTTAATTCCGAGCTTGCTCTCTATTTCTATGAAGAAATGAGACTGAAGGGGTTGAAGAGATGAGGAAAAGCTGGTTGGTGCTTCTCGCTGGGCTTTTAATGGTTTTGGTATTGTCTGCTTGTGGTCAAAAAACAAAGGAAGATGTGGTCAAGGATTTAGATGGAAAACTGGGAAAACTAGCTGCCTATAAAGCAGATGCGGAAATGACACTGCAAATGGGTACCGAGCCACAAACCTATGAAGTAGAGATTTGGCACAAAGACCCTTCTTTTTACAGAGTGAATTTAAAAAATGCTAAAAAAGACCAAAGTCAAATGATTCTGCGCAATGATGAAGGGGTATTCGTCTTGACACTGGCTCTAAATAAAAGCTTTAAATTCCAAAGTGACTGGCCGCAAAACAGTAGCCAGGCCTATTTATATGAATCTTTGATTAAAGATATACTCGAGGATAAACAATCGAAGTTCTCAACAACAAAAAACAATTATGTTTTCGAAACGAAAACTCGATATCAGAATAACAAAATGCTGCCACTTCAAGAAATTACTCTTAATAAAAAAGACTTGTCCCCAGTTAGTGTCAAGGTCATGGACTCGGATCGGAATGCACTAGTGACGGTTAAATTCACTTCTGTAAAATTTGATCCGAACCTTGAAAAGAAAGATTTTGATATGGAAAAGAATATGACAGGAGCTCAATTAGAGGTTCCGGTTATGGGCGATGTGAAAGAAAAGGGATTCGCGGTAAAATATCCAGAAACAGAACTTCCTGGAGTTAGTTTAGTGAGTGAGAAGGAAATAAAAACAGAGAACGGAAAAAGAATTGTCTTAACCTATGATGGTGAGAAGTCCTATACATTGGTACAGGAAAAGGCAGAAATCATGCCAGCAACATCATCCTCTTCCTCGATGATGGGCGAGCCGGTGGATTTAGGATTTACAATCGGAGCCCTGTCAGATAATCGAATAAGCTGGACATATGAAGGGGTAGATTATTCCATTTCCTCTAAAGACCTAACAGATGTTGAAATGGCAAGTATTGCCCGTTCCGTCCAAGGTGAAGCAGTAAAATAATAAAACGATCTTATGAACAGGCTCGCATTTTCGGGCCTGTTTTTTTATCCGCAAAATGAAAATCATCAAAAAAGCAAAAAAAGATTTGACAATAAAATTAAGGAGTTCTAATCTACAATAGAATATTTAACGCGCTAAAGCGACGGGGGACTGTCCCCCAGTGCTTTAAAGGGGCAAAGTCCCGTGTAGAAGAAAGAGGAAGTGGATGGAAGTGGAAGAGCAAGGAACTTTTTACCGGGATACTTGGGTTGAGATCGACCTGGACCGAGTTTCTTACAATGTAAGTGGGTTAAAAGATCATTTGCCAGGTGAAGTAGAAATCATTGCTGTCGTAAAGGCAAATGCCTATGGTCATGGTGATGTGCAAATAGCCAATACGGCATTAAAGGCGGGTGCTAGTTATTTGGCTGTTGCCTTTATAGATGAAGCACTTTCCTTAAGGAAAAAAGGGATTACAGCTCCGATTCTGGTGCTAGGTGCAAGCAGACCGCAAGATGTGGCTGTAGCTTCAGACCATAATCTAACGTTAACGATCTTTCAATTAGATTGGTTTAAAGAAGCTCAAGGGTATTTAAGTAAAAATCAGACCTTAAAGGTCCATATGAAGTTTGATACTGGTATGGGAAGAATTGGCCTTCGTGAAGATCATGAACTTATCACGCTAGAAAAAATGATTAACAATGATCCAAGGTTTATTTTAGAAGGGGTATTTACACACTTTTCAACAGCAGACGAATTGGATACAAGCTATTTTTATCAGCAGTTAGCAAGATTTCAAGAGATGTTATCATTGCTAAAAGAACGACCAAAATATGTCCACACAAGTAATAGTGCGGCATCCTTTAGATTTAAAGAAGCAAATTTTAATGCTGTACGTATGGGGATCTCCATGTATGGGTTAACCCCATCACTAGAGATGGAGTCGTTACTGCCATATCCATTAAAAGAAGCCTTTTCATTACACTCTAAACTAGTACATGTAAAAAAACTGCAAAAGGGCGATAAAGTAAGCTATGGTGCTACCTATGAAGCGAAAGAAGAAGAATGGATCGGGACCATTCCAATTGGCTATGCTGACGGCTGGATTCGCAAGCTTCATGGTCAAGAGGTACTGATAAATGGCGTCAGAATGCCCCTTGTGGGTCGAATTTGCATGGATCAATGCATGATTAAACTGTCAGAGGAATTACCAATTGGAACGCATGTTACTTTAATTGGAGAACAAGGGGACGATGTCATTTCGATTAATGAAATCGCCAAGCGGGCCGAAACAATCAATTATGAGATCCCGTGTATCATTAGCATTCGTGTTCCACGCCTTTATAAGCAAAATGGTAAAGTTATCGAAGTAAATAATAAAATTACAAAAGACTAAAATGCATTTAATTAGGTAATAATGATATGCGTAGTGAAAGAAAAGCTAATTTTTGGTTCGTGTATTAAGACAGAAACGCAAATTGCCTTTGCTTTCTTGATAAATAGTGGTAATATAAAAAAGGATAGAGATAAAATGGTGTGTAGTGATGGTGGAGGTGTATGTTTGTGTCTGAATCCAGCGCAACAACTGAGATAATGGTAAAATTACCGCAACATCTTTTAACCGAGTTGGATGGTTTTGTCAAACAGGAAAACGTAAATCGTAGTGAATTTATTTATCAAGCAACGAAAATGTACCTTCGCGAACGGAAAAAAAGGCAGATTCGTGAGTCGATGAGACGCGGCTATATGGAAATGGCCAAGATTAATCTAACGATTGCTTCGGAAGCGTTTCAAGCAGAATATGAGGCAGAACACACAGTAGAACGCCTAGTAAGCGGAGGGTAATCCTTTGATTGTCAAACGTGGTGACGTTTATTTTGCAGACCTTTCCCCAGTTGTTGGTTCAGAACAAGGCGGCGTACGTCCTGTGCTTGTCATTCAAAACGACATCGGGAATCGGTTTAGTCCCACAGTCATTGTTGCAGCAATCACCGCTCAAATACAAAAAGCAAAGCTGCCTACCCATGTTGAGATTGACGCGAAGCGTTACGGTTTTGAACGAGACTCGGTCATATTATTGGAACAGATTCGTACAATTGATAAACAACGTTTAACCGATAAAATTACCCATCTCGATGATGAAATGATGGATAAAGTGGATGATGCTTTACAGGTAAGTTTGGGGCTCATTGAATTTTAGCCCATTTCACTGCATAACAGATTTACTGTCATAATCTTTATTTTTATCGTTTTTTACAAGGAACGGCAACCTAGTTTGTCTGTTTCTTTTACATATTTTAATTCCAATTATTAAGGCAAGCCTCATTAAGGGCTTGCCTTTTATTATTCTGTAGTGGAACAAACGGGGTTCTTACTTTACCAAGAGTGGAAAGTGTAATAGAGTGGTTAATTTGTTACAATAACTATATGGAAATTTATAGAGTTGGAGGACGAACGATTGGTACAAACGATTGATAGACAAGAACAATACATAAAGATGATTGCGACAGAGCAGTCATTAAAGCTAAATCAGGTTCGAAGTGTCATTAACTTATTTAGTGAAGGCAATACCGTTCCGTTCATGGCTCGATATCGAAAGGAAATGACCGGATCGTTAGATGAGGTCCAAATTCGCGACATAATTGAAAGATGGCAGTATATTCAAAATCTAGAGCAGCGAAAAGGCGAAGTGGTTCGTTTAATCGACGAACAAGGAAAGCTGACTCCAGAGCTCCAGGTACAAATAGAAAAGGCGACGAAGCTTCAAGAGGTTGAAGACTTATACCGTCCGTATAAACAAAAACGCCGCACAAAAGCTACGATAGCAAAAGATAAGGGACTTGAGCCATTTGCAGAGTGGATGATGACTTTTCCAACCACCGGAGACATTGAAGAGAAGGCGAAAGAATTCCTGTCTGATGAAAAGGAAGTAATTGCAGTTGAAGATGCTGTTGCTGGAGCGAAAGATATAATAGCAGAATGGGTCTCTGATGATCCTGAAGGACGAAAATGGATTCGCCATCAAACCTTTAAAGTTGGAATCATTGATGCCACTGTTAAAGACAAGGAAAAAGACGAAAAAAACATATACGAAATGTACTATCAATATGAAGAACCTATTAATAAAATCGTTCCACATCGTGTATTAGCGCTAAATCGTGGTGAAAAAGAGGATATTCTCCGTGTTTCAATCAAACCAAATAATGAGGCTGTGCTTGATTATTTAAATAAGAAATGGATAGAAAACCCGCGTGCAATCACGGCCAAGATTGTAACGGAGGCTGTTGAGGATGGTTACAAGCGATTAATCCAGCCATCAATTGAACGAGAAATTCGAAGTGAGCTCACAGAAAAAGCAGAGGAGCAAGCCATTCATATTTTCTCAGAAAACTTACGTAAGCTTTTGCTGCAGCCACCATTAAAAGGGAAGGTTGTGCTCGGAGTAGACCCTGCCTACCGCACAGGCTGTAAGCTTGCCGTTGTCGATGAAACGGGAAAAGTCTTAACGATAGACGTCATCTACCCACATCCACCAGTATCAAAGCAAAAAGAGGCAAAAGCAAAATTCCAAGGAATTTTAGAAACTTATAATATCGAGATGGTCGCGATCGGAAATGGTACAGCCTCTCGTGAAACTGAGCAATTTGTAGTTGATATTCTAAAGGAAGCTAAGGAAGAAATCTTTTATTTGATTGTGAATGAGGCAGGCGCAAGTGTCTATTCTGCATCAGACTTGGCCCGAGAAGAATTTCCGGATTTCAAGGTTGAAGAAAGAAGTGCCGTCTCCATTGCCCGTCGCTTACAGGATCCACTTGCAGAATTAGTAAAAATAGACCCTAAATCTGTAGGTGTTGGTCAGTATCAGCATGACGTATCTCAGAAAAAATTATCGGACTCGTTAACATTCGTTGTTGAAACCGCAGTAAACCAAGTGGGAGTCAATGTAAATACGGCATCATCCTCACTCCTCCAGTATGTTGCTGGGCTTTCAAAGACGGTGGCGAACAATATAATTAAGAAGCGAGAAGAAGAAGGGAAATTTACAAATCGTACTCAGTTGAAGAAAATTCCACGCCTAGGAGCAAAAACGTACGAGCAAGCGATCGGATTCCTTAGAGTCATCGATGGCAACGAACCGCTAGATCGTACAGGGATTCATCCGGAAAGCTATAAAGAGGTAAAGCAGTTGTTACAAAAATTAGGTTTTAAAACATCTGATCTTGGTAATGAAAGTTTAAAAGCAGCAATATCAGGGCTAGATATTAAAAGAACAGCAGAGGAACTTCAAATCGGTGAATTCACTTTACGTGATATTGTTGATGCAATTATGCGACCTGAGCGGGACCCTCGTGATGAATTACCAAAACCACTGTTGAAAAAAGATGTCCTTCAGCTAGAGGATTTGCAAACAGGAATGGAACTTCAAGGAACAGTTCGAAATGTAGTAGATTTTGGAGCATTTGTTGACATAGGGGTTAAACAAGACGGGTTAGTCCATATATCAAAATTAAGCAATCGTTTTGTTAAGCATCCGCTCGATATCGTCTCTGTCGGTGACGTCGTTACAGTCTGGGTGGATGGAGTCGATGCCAAAAAAGGAAGAGTGTCATTGTCGATGCTTCCACCTAATAAATAAATGTAAAAGAAAAACACTGCTTGTTATGAGCGGTGTTTTTTTCTGTATAAAAACCAACATTGGTTTAATAATTTTATTTGGTAACTATTCTTTTCGTAAAATGCTCTTTGCATTTGTTTTTGAAACCAGGTCGGCATGTATAACACCCTCCCGAATCATATTTCTTCTAGATAATATATGTTATAATAGTTTGTCATGTTCAAGGGTGAAGGAGGGTGTATGTTTGGATAATATCAAGCTGCAAGAATTAGTGGAAACCATATCGATAACATTCTTTCAGAAACCTTTCAAGCATCAAGCCATGTTCAATCCAAGATTACGTTCAACTGGAGGACGATATCTTCTGGGCAGTCATAATATTGAAGTCAATAAAAAATACTATGAGTTATTTGGTGAGAAAGAAATAATCGGGATCATCAAGCATGAACTTTGCCACTATCATCTTCATATAGAAGGTAAAGGGTATCTGCATCGGGATTCAGACTTTAAACAGTTGTTAAAAAAAGTAGATGCTCCGCGCTTCTGCACTCCTTTACCTAATCAAAAGAAAAAGAAAACAATCAAAAAAATTATTGTGTACGCTTGTCATAACTGTTCGCAAGTTTATAAGCGGAAAAGAGCGATTAACACTGATAAATATGTTTGTGGGGTATGTAAAGGGAAATTAAAAAGGGTGAAAGTGTTGACAGAGGGATAGATAAGTGATATATTAATTTCCTGTCACCACGATATTGAGAATTTGGTTCTTGAAAAAGTGTTGACAAATGATTGAAGAGTTCTTATAATAAAAAAAGTCGATAAGATGATATGTCTTCTTAATGACTAGTAAGCACATTGTTAAATTCCTAGTTATACTGTTCCGCAGTAGCTCAGTGGTAGAGCAATCGGCTGTTAACCGATCGGTCGTAGGTTCGAGTCCTACCTGCGGAGCCATTTGTTTGGGGAAGTACTCAAGAGGCTGAAGAGGCGCCCCTGCTAAGGGTGTAGGTCGGGTAACCGGCGCGAGGGTTCAAATCCCTCCTTCTCCGCCAGTTTAATATATCGGCCCCTTGGTCAAGCGGTTAAGACACCGCCCTTTCACGGCGGTAACACGGGTTCGAATCCCGTAGGGGTCACTTTTAAATAATGGTCCGGTAGTTCAGTTGGTTAGAATGCCTGCCTGTCACGCAGGAGGTCGCGGGTTCGAGTCCCGTCCAGGACCGCCATTTTTATTATAAAAGATATTGGGCTATAGCCAAGCGGTAAGGCAACGGACTTTGACTCCGTCATTCGTAGGTTCGATCCCTGCTAGCCCAGCCATTTTTTTCGAGCCATTAGCTCAGTTGGTAGAGCATCTGACTTTTAATCAGAGGGTCGAAGGTTCGAGTCCTTCATGGCTCACCATTTATATGGATATATGCGGGTGTGGCGGAATTGGCAGACGCACTAGACTTAGGATCTAGCGCCGCAAGGCGTGGGGGTTCGACTCCCTTCACCCGCACCATTAATTACCTATTGCATTAATTTGTCATAATGGTATGATGTTATATGTCGCGTTTTTAAAAAACGCGGTCGTGGCGGAATGGCAGACGCGCTAGGTTGAGGGCCTAGTGGGGGCAACCCCGTGGAGGTTCAAGTCCTCTCGGCCGCACCAAAAGAATTTCAAAAAACTATTGACAACAATTAAGTGTTTTGATAAACTTAATAAGCTGTCAAAATTAATAAAATGCGCCCGTAGCTCAATTGGATAGAGCGTCTGACTACGGATCAGAAGGTTATGGGTTCGACTCCTTTCGGGCGCGCCATTATATCGGGAAGTAGCTCAGCTTGGTAGAGCACTTGGTTTGGGACCAAGGGGTCGCAGGTTCGAATCCTGTCTTCCCGACCATTTATTCATTTTAATATGCGGGTGTAGTTTAGTGGTAAAACCACAGCCTTCCAAGCTGTTGTTGTGGGTTCGATTCCCATCACCCGCTCCAATTTTATTGTTCTTTGAAAACTAAACAAACAAACGTCAACAATAATAAATTTTAGTGCTTATAACTTCGGTTATAACACACTAGCCAACGTAACATTTTTGAGCTAAATCAACTTTCTTGGAGAGTTTGATCCTGGCTCAGGACGAACGCTGGCGGCGTGCCTAATACATGCAAGTCGAGCGGATTGATGGGAGCTTGCTCCCTGATATCAGCGGCGGACGGGTGAGTAACACGTGGGCAACCTGCCTGTAAGACTGGGATAACTTCGGGAAGCCGGAGCTAATACCCGGATAATCCTTTCCCTCTCATGAGGGAAAGCTGAAAGACGGTTTCGGCTGTCACTTACAGATGGGCCCGCGGCGCATTAGCTAGTTGGTGAGGTAACGGCTCACCAAGGCGACGATGCGTAGCCGACCTGAGAGGGTGATCGGCCACACTGGGACTGAGACACGGCCCAGACTCCTACGGGAGGCAGCAGTAGGGAATCTTCCGCAATGGACGAAAGTCTGACGGAGCAACGCCGCGTGAGCGAAGAAGGCCTTCGGGTCGTAAAGCTCTGTTGTTAGGGAAGAACAAGTATCGGAGTAACTGCCGGTACCTTGACGGTACCTAACCAGAAAGCCACGGCTAACTACGTGCCAGCAGCCGCGGTAATACGTAGGTGGCAAGCGTTGTCCGGAATTATTGGGCGTAAAGCGCGCGCAGGCGGTTCCTTAAGTCTGATGTGAAAGCCCCAGGCTCGACCTGGGAGGGTCATTGGAAACTGGGGAACTTGAGTGCAGAAGAGAAGAGCGGAATTCCACGTGTAGCGGTGAAATGCGTAGAGATGTGGAGGAACACCAGTGGCGAAGGCGGCTCTTTGGTCTGTAACTGACGCTGAGGCGCGAAAGCGTGGGGAGCGAACAGGATTAGATACCCTGGTAGTCCACGCCGTAAACGATGAGTGCTAAGTGTTAGAGGGTTTCCGCCCTTTAGTGCTGCAGCAAACGCATTAAGCACTCCGCCTGGGGAGTACGGCCGCAAGGCTGAAACTCAAAGGAATTGACGGGGGCCCGCACAAGCGGTGGAGCATGTGGTTTAATTCGAAGCAACGCGAAGAACCTTACCAGGTCTTGACATCCTCTGACACTCCTAGAGATAGGACGTTCCCCTTCGGGGGACAGAGTGACAGGTGGTGCATGGTTGTCGTCAGCTCGTGTCGTGAGATGTTGGGTTAAGTCCCGCAACGAGCGCAACCCTTGATCTTAGTTGCCAGCATTTAGTTGGGCACTCTAAGGTGACTGCCGGTGACAAACCGGAGGAAGGTGGGGATGACGTCAAATCATCATGCCCCTTATGACCTGGGCTACACACGTGCTACAATGGATGGTACAAAGGGTCGCGAAACCGCGAGGTCGAGCCAATCCCATAAAACCATTCTCAGTTCGGATTGTAGGCTGCAACTCGCCTACATGAAGCTGGAATCGCTAGTAATCGCGGATCAGCATGCCGCGGTGAATACGTTCCCGGGCCTTGTACACACCGCCCGTCACACCACGAGAGTTTGTAACACCCGAAGTCGGTGGGGTAACCGTAAGGAGCCAGCCGCCTAAGGTGGGACAGATGATTGGGGTGAAGTCGTAACAAGGTAGCCGTATCGGAAGGTGCGGCTGGATCACCTCCTTTCTAAGGATATTGTCGTAAAGACAATCGGAA